>DASXLB010000023.1 GCA_036496585.1 Vicinamibacterales bacterium | reverse complement strand
GAGCAGCGACCCGTTGTTTGGACTTGAGCAAGGTCATGTAATGGATGCGGTTGGAGTCGCGCCGAGGCGCGCGCACAGCCGAGGTTTGACATAGGTCGAGAGGCCGCGAAACGTTGACGCGCGCGTCATCGGATCGGAACCGAGAAGACATGCGGCATTGCTACCGTTTCTCCTGCCCTGCGGAAGGAGGCAATGATGCGCATTTGGAAACGAAAATCATTCGCTGTGGTGACCCTCACGACACTAGTGAGCGGACCAGCCGGAACTCCGTCGATGGTGGCCGCGTCAGGCGGTCCGCGATTCGATCGCGATCACGATGGCGGCCGGACGGCCACACCGATCAAACACGTCATCGTCATCATCGGCGAGAACCGGACGTTCGATAACGTGTACGGAACCTATGTTCCCAGACCCGGACAGCACGTCGCGAACCTCTTGTCGCGTGGCATCGTGCTGGCGGACGGCTCGCCAGGACCACAGCGCGCGCGCGCGCAGCAGTCTCAGCTGAGCTCGATCACTCCCGTCCGCTACTTCGTCGACACAGACACGTTGACCGGTTCGGGCAAGGCCCCCTACGCACCGAACCTCCCCACACCTGAAGCCGGATTCGCGCCGGCTCGTGCCGTCAGGTTGTCGCAGTTTGTGAACGGTCCTGCGGGCTCGGCGCCGCCGTTCGATGGAAACACGTTCTCGGCTACCCGGCTGCACCAGATTTCACCGGTGCTCGCGTCGCACGACCTGGTGCTGCTGACGACCGGCGCGACCGGATTGACCAACTGCACGGCCGATCCGACGCTGCCGCCGACGCCGTGTGGCGAGCCCGACACGCGCGTGGCCCACTTCAACGCGCTGCCAAACACCGTGTTTCCGATTACCGGACCCCACCTGCCGTTCGACAGCTACACGGGCGACATGGTCCATCGGTTTTTTCACATGTGGCAGCAGTCAGACTGCAACCTCAGTGCGGCCACGGCGTCGAATCCCGCGGGGTGTCGCAACGACCTGTATCCCTACGTCGGAATCGCGCGCGGCGATGATTCGGGCGCGAACTCGATGGGTTTCTACAACATGCAGGTCGGTGACGCGCCGCTCTTCAAGCGGCTCGCCGACGAGTACACCATGAGCGATAACTACCATCAGCCGGTGATGGGCGGGACCGCCGTCCAGCACATGATGATGATGACCGGAGACGCGCTGCCGTGGGACCACGTCGGGACGTTCCCCGCGACTCCGCCGCTGTCCCAGGTCGCCGATCCCACGCCGCAGAGCGCCTCGAATCCTGCGTTCGTGCGCGATGGCCGGTGGATGACCTGCGACGTCGCGCAGCCCGGCATCGGGCCGATTCTGGATTACCTCAAAACGCTGCCGTGGCGGCCCGACCTCTCGCCGTCGAATTGCGAGCCCGGCCGCTTCTACATGATCAACAACCTGCGTCCTGGCTTCCTGTCGAACGGCCAGCTCAACGTATCAGCGATCAACGGCGGCACGGCCGCGCCGCCCTCGTCGCTGCGCAACATCGGGGACGCGCTGAACGAGCGCCACATCGACTGGGCGTATTACGGAGGGGGCTTCGACGCCGCGCGGCGATTCGACAACGGATCGACCGACCCGGTCGACGTCCTCATCGGGACTGGAGGAGACTGGTACTGCGATATCTGCAACCCGTTCCAGTATTCGGCGTCGATCATGGGCGATCCCACCGAGCGGGCTGCGCATATCAAGGATGCGGTCGACTTCTTCACGGATCTGGGCAACGGAAAACTGCCGGCCGTGTCGTACATCAAGCCAGACAGCTTCGACGACGGGCACCCGGCGAGTTCGAAGGTCGATCTGCTCGAGGCCCTGATCGATCGAGTGATCGAGCGGGTACGGGCGAATGACGATTTGTTCAAAGAGACCGCTATTTTCGTCACGTTCGACGAGGGAGGCGGCTACTGGGATTCCGGGTTCTTCCAGCCGATCGACATGTTCGGCGACGGACCACGGATTCCTTTCATCGTCGTGTCACCGTATTCACGCGGCGGCCGCGTCACACACAGCTACGGCGACCACGCGTCGATCCTGAAATTCATCGAGCGCAACTGGTCTCTCGACCCCCTGACTGGCCGGAGCCGTGACAATCTGCCGAACCCGATAGTCCCGAGTGCCAATTCATACGTGCCGCTGAACATGCCGGCAATAGGTGACCTGTTCGACATGTTCGATTTCCCACGCGATCACGACGGAGATCACCGCACTTCACGACCGTAGGTTCACGAGACGATGAGGCGGCCCGCTGTCGAAGGCGAGGCGGGTCGCCCTCTTGGAGGGCGGTGTCGACGATGTGATCTCTGCAGACTCTGTTCTGGTCATTGGCAGTGCGTTGGCAGTGACTCCGCCGACGATCTTCTCGATGACCGCGTCGGGATTTGCCTGTACCGATCGCGTATGGTCGCACCAGAGAACGGCCCCCCCAGGGCGGCGCTGATGTAGCACACGTCAAGAAAGCCAGCAGTCAGCGGGAGAATGCTCCAGAGCATCGATAGCACGCCGAGCGGGTGATGCCGGAAGCGAAGGCCCACGATGAGGAAAGCTGCGCCGGCCACCAGACGGAAGATGCGTCCCGGCTGGCTGTTGATGAAATGTGAGAATCGCGAGCGATTGAAAGTCTCTTGCCGGGTCATGGACGTCTCCAGTTTGGGCACGTGGGTTTTTGTGACTGCCTAACACGGCGCGGCGCCCACCTGAAGCTCCGCCGAGGCCGGCGCTACCTGCCGCACAACCGCCCGCCGATTCGCCATGTAGTAGAGAACCGGGACAGCCAGTCGCGACAGCAGGAGCGACGCCACTTCGCCGGCCATCAGAGAGATCGCCAGGCCCTGGAAAATCGGGTCGAACAAGATGACCCAGGCGCCGACGACCATCGCCGCAGCCGTGAGCGCCATCGGGCGGAAACGCGCCGCGCCGGCGTCGACGACCGCCTCGTCGAGCGGCATCCCCTCGCGCCGCCGCAACTCGATGAAGTCGACGAGAATGATCGAATTGCGAACCACGATGCCGGCGCCGGCGATGAAGCCGATCATCGACGTCGCGGTGAAGAACGCGCCCATGGCCGCATGCGCCGGCAGGATGCCGACGAGCGAAAACGGGATCGCGGCCATGATGAGCAGTGGCGTCTTGAACGACTGGAACCAGCCGACGATCAATAGATAGATGAGCACGAGCACCGCCGCGAACGCGAGGCCGAGATCGCGGAACATCTCGATGGTCAGTTGCCATTCGCCGTCCCACTTCATCGCATACCGAGACGAGTCGAACGGCTCGGACGCATTGAAGACTTCGAGCCCGTAACCCTCGGGCAGCGACAACTGTCCGATCGCTTTGTTCATCTGCAGAATCGCGTAGACCGGGCTCCCCCTCGCTCCCGCCAGGTCGGCGGTGACGTAGGTCACAGCCTGCAGATTCTTGTGGTACACGCTGGCCTGATCCTCGTCGACCACCGTGCGCGTGAGCTCGCCCACCGCCACCGTCGTTGCCCCGCGAAGCCGGATCGATTGAACGGCTTCGAGACTGCGCTCGGCGCGGGGCAGGCGAATGACGATCGGCACATCCTCACGTGCCTGTTCGTCGTGCAGCAGACCCGCGGATTCTCCCGAACCGGCCATCCGCACGACCGCCGCCACCGCCGCCGGCGAGAGGCCTGCTGCCGCGGCCTTTTCGCCGTCCACCTCGAGCCCGATCTTCGCGTGCGGATCTTCGACGAACCAGTCGGTATCGACGACGCCTGGCGTACGCTCGAAGATCGATTTGACCTGCGCGGCCACGGTTTTGCGACGCGCCGGCTCCGGCCCATAAATCTCTGCGACGAGCGTCTGCATCGTCGGCGGACCCGGCGGCAGTTCCGCCACTTGGATGGTCGCGCCGAATTGTTTCGCAATCGGCGCCAGCCGCTCGCGCACGCGTCCTGCGACCTCGTGACTCTGCGCCGCGCGCTCGCTCTTCGGCACGAGGTTGACCTGCACATCGGCGAGGTGCGGAGCACGTCTCAGAAAGTAGTGCCGGACGAGACCGTTGAAGTTGTACGGCGCTGACGCACCGACATACTGCTGCACGTTGACGACCGCGTCATCGTTCAGGATCGCCGTCGCCATCGCCGACGCGACACGCGCCGTCGTCTCGAGCGCGGTGCCGTCAGGCATGTCGATCATGACCTGGAAGTCGCTCTTGTTGTCGAACGGCATCATCTTTACCGTCACCAGGCCGAGCGGCACGAACGCCGCCGCCACCAGCAGCATCACGGCCAGACCCGCGAGAAAGATTGTGCGCCGCCGACCGCTGGCGATGAGCCGCCCCATCACTCGGCGATAGATCCGTGTGACGACGTCCTCCGCGACGTCATCCCGATGCGCGGACGTCTTCAGCAGCCGGACCGCGGCCCACGGCGTGACGACGAAGGCCACTACCAGCGAGAACGCCATCGCGGCCGACGCGCCCACGGGAATCGGCCGCATGTAGGGCCCGGTCATCCCGCGGACGAACGCCATCGGCAGAATCGCCGCCACCACCGCAATCGTCGCGAGGATTGTCGGGTTCCCCACTTCGTCGATGGCGCGAATCGTCATCGCGACGAGGCCACTCTGCTTCACATGGCTCAGCCGCGCGTGGCGGACGATATTCTCGACCACGACGATCGCATCGTCCACCAGAATCCCGACAGAGAAGATCAGGGCGAAGAGCGTGATGCGGTTCAGCGTGTAGCCGTAGAGATAGAACATGAACAGCGTGAGCGCGAGCGTGACCGGAATCGCGATCATCACGACGGCCGCCTCGCGCCGGCCGAGCACCAGCCAGATCAGCGCCGAGACCGAGACGATCGCGAGCAGCATGTGCCACAAGAGCTCGTTGCTCTTGTCGGCAGCAGTCTCGCCGTAGTCGCGGGTGATGGTGAGATGCACGTCCGGCGGCACGACGGATCCCTTGAGCGTGTCGAGTTTGGCGACGACTCGGTGGGCGACGTCAGTGGCGTTCGTGCCTTTCCGCTTTGCGACCGCGATGGTCACCGCCGGTTGCGCACCGGACGCCCTGGACTGAAATGTGACGTACGACGAGGGCTCTGCGCCGCCATCGATCACGTCCGCGAGGTCACGCAGGAACACGGGACGCGCGTCGGCGGAGGTCACCACGGTATTGCGCAGTTGGTCGGCGGTCCGCAGACGGCTCCCGGCCTCGAGACCGTGGATCACGCCGCCGGCGACGGGGCCCGACGCGGCGTCTCGCACGTTGTTGCGAGCGATCGCCTGCTGCACCAACAGCGGATCGAGACCGTAGGCGGAGAGCTTCGCCGGATTGATGTCCACGCGCACCTGTCTGGGCCGCCCGCCGATGATGGTCACCTCCGACACGTCATTGACTTCGGCGATCGCGTCCCGCAATTGCGCGGCCAGCGCTCGCAGTTGGTCATCCCCATACACTGCCGACCAGACTGTGACGGCCAGGATCGGCACGTCGTCAATCGATCGTGGCTTGACGATGGGCCCGATGACGCCTGGGGGAATGCGATCCGCATTCGAGGCCAGCTTCTGATTGAGGCGAACGAGCGCCGGTTCGAGCGGCTCGTCCACCTTGAAGCGAACGATGACGAGTGCCTGGCCCGGACTCGAAGTCGAATAGAGATATTCGACGCCGGGCACTTCCCAGAGCACTTGCTCCAGCGGGCGCGTGACTCGCTGTTCGACATCCGCCGGTGTCGCACCCGGCATCTCGGCGAGCACGTCAACCATCGGCACGACGATCTGCGGCTCCTCTTCACGCGGCAGCGCCACCACCGCCACCATGCCAAGCGCCATCGAGGCGAGGATGAAGAGTGGCGTCAGCTTGGAGTTGATGAATGCCGCGGCCATCCGGCCGGCGACGCCGTATGTGCCCGTCATCTACTTCCCTCCCTCGCGGACCCGCCGACCATCGCTGAGCCCGGCCGGCGGCGACAGAATCACCATCTCGGATTCCCCCAGGCCCGCGAGTACTTCGGCCTCGCTCAGGCTGACTAGTCGCACGCGCGCCCGTCCCTCGTCGACTACAAAGACCGACGTGAGTTGTCCGCGCCGCACGATTGCCGACGCTGGAATGGTCAACGCACGCCGTGGCGATTCGCTGAATCGGGCTCGGCCGAACTCGCCGGAGCGAACGCCGCGCGTGTCGGGCAGCGCGATCTTGACGAGAAACGCGCGCGCGTCCGCATCCACCGCGCGGCTGACCTCGACGATCGTGCCTGTGCGCCCAGAGGTTCCGGCCCCGAGGCGAACCGGCACACAGTCGCCGACGCGCACATGGCCGACGCGCGATTCGTCCACGTGAACCTCGAGACGGAATTCGCGCGTGTCTTCCAGGCGTAGGAGCGGCAGGCCTGGCGACGCCATGTTGCCAGGCTCGATCATTTTTTCGGTGACGATGCCGTCGAATGGTGCGACCAGCGCGGCGAACGACTCGGTCAAGGTCGCGCGATCGCTGGCGGCCCGTGCGCCCTCGACGGCCGACGCGGCCTGTGACACCCGCGCGGATTCGGCAGCGATGCGCCCTTCGGCGCCCCGCAGCGTCGCGATCGCATCGTCGAGTTCCTGCGCGGTGGCTGCGCGCTTGGATTGAAGTTCGGCGATGCGATCGTGTGAGGCGCGTGCCAGGACGAGGCTCGCGTCAGCGGCTTGCAGTTCTCCGGTTGCAGCCTTCGACCCCTGTTCCGCGGCGAGCATCGCCGAGCGTGCGGCTCGAGCCGCAGCGCTGAGGTCATCGCCATCGAGGACGACCAGCGTTTGTCCTTTGCGGACCCGATCTCCCGGTAGCACGAGCACGTCACGCACCGGCGCCAGGATGCGCGCCGTGATCGTCGCCGTGGTACGAGCCTGCACCACTCCGCCCGCGTCGATCGCGGTGGCCACGTCGGTCATCGATGCGCGGCCGACGCGCACGACGATGGGTTCCGCCGCATCGGCCTGAGCGCCGGCGGCTTGCGGAGCCGAGCATCCGGCCAACGCAGCGCTCATCATTATCAGGAGTGCGTTGAGTAGTGCGCTGATCTGTTTCATAGTCTGCCTATCGCTCTCTGCAGGGTTGCGGTTGAACTGAGCACGTTGACGAGCGCCGCGATCTGTTGCGCCTCGGCCTGCTGCACGGCGTCAGCCGCGCGTAGCAGCATGGCCGCGTCTGCAAGACCACTCTCATAACGGTCACGAATGATCCGGCGGGCCTCCCGAGCCGAATCGGCGGCCGCCCGTCCAACCGCTTCGCTCGCCCGCGCAGCTTCAAGACGGGCGATCGCGATCTGCACGTCGAGCCGGACCATCGTTTGGGTCTTGCTGGCTTCGATCGCGCGACGGTCTGCCTGCGCGCGCGCTTCAGCGAGCCGTGCGTGGTCGGCAAGTCCGTGGAACACGCCGATCCGGGCGACCGCGCCAACGACCCAGCTCGACGCTCGTGAATTCCACGCGCCGCCGTTCAACTCCCATGCCCCTTGCGCCGACACTTGCGGTAGAAACGCCGCGCGCGCGCCAGCCACTGTGGCGGCTGCGAGCTGTTGCTGCTGGGTGGCGAGCGCGATTTCGGGTCGGTTCCTGGCGGCTTCGTCCTCGAGCGTTGCGGGATTGCTGAGATCGATCGCAATCACCGACGGTGTCGAATCAAGCGAAAACATCGAGGTCAATGGCTCGCCCATCAACTGATTCAGTTGTGCCCGGGCGATGCGTTCAGCCGCGATCGCCTGCACCTGCTGTTCGCGCGCGTGCGCGACATGGACGTCCAGCTGCAGCACATCGGCGTCGGTGACGCGGCCGGCATCACGGCGATGACCGGCCAGCTCGCGATCGGCCCGCGCGGCCTCGATCGCCGCGTCTGTCGATCGAACCGCCGCGATGGCCACGAGCACGCGGCCAAACGCATCCGTCACCGCTGTCCCCAGGTCTTGATTGACGATTTCCTGGCCCGTGGCGGCCACGTTCCGCGCGATGGCCGCTGCCTGGACACTCGCCGTCGTGGTGCGATCGAACACCGATTGCTCAGCCGACAACACGGTGCGGAAGTTGTCCGTCGCCGCCGGCTGATTGAGCGCATCGGGAGCAAACCCGGCCGCCGTGAACTGGCGCTGCGCGAGCCGTGAACTGAAGGCAAAGACCGGGTTGTTGCCGCGCTGCCAGGACTCCGCAACGTCCAGCCTTGGGAAATAGCCTCCACGAGCCTGTCTGACACGCTCGGCCGCTTCGCGCTCGGCCGCCGCCGCCGATCCGACGTCAGGGTTGTGTACTCTGGCGCGCGCGATCGCATCGGGCAGTGTGAGCGGCGACTGCGCCGAGACCGGCAGCGCCGCGAACAGGGTGGCGAGCATCAGTGGACCGGCGATGGCGATGAACTTCGTCAGGGCAACCTCCAACAGAAGCGATTCTGCGGGAGCCCTCGCGGCCAAACCATGCTCGGGCGGTTGAAGTCCTTGCTCGTCCGTCCAAACGACTAGAATCTCAGGCGGTGGACGCGTTTTCAGAGGTCCTGAGCGGTGTCCGGCTCAAGGGTGCGATGTACTTCAGCGCGGAGTTCTCGGCCCCGTGGCGACTCTCGACGCCCCACTGCCGTGTGCTCGCGCCGACGCTGGCGCCCGGTGCGCCGCACATCGTGATCTACCACCTCGTCGTCGAGGGCACGGCGCGCGCCCGTGTGGACGACGGACCTGATTTTGAGCTGTCGCCGGGCGACATCGTGGTGTTTCCGCACGGGGACCCTCACGACCTGAGCGGCGGAACGGGAACAAGCCGCGTTGACGGCGCGTCCATCCTTCGGCGGATCGCCACCGGCGACCTGTCGCCGATGCGCGCCGGCGGTGGTGGCGCGACGACGCGATTCGTGTGCGGGTACTTGACGCTGGACCCCCTGCTCTGCGGCCCAATTCTCGACAGCTTGCCACCGCTCCTGAAGGTCAACGTCAGAACCGATCGATCTGGACAGTGGCTCGAGCAGTCGATCCTGCACCTGCTGGAGGAGGCCGGCTCGGATCGTGCGGGGAGCGACGCGATGTTGGCGAAGCTCTCGGAAGCGCTGTTCGTGGACACGCTCAGGCGATATGTCATCGGACTCCCGGATCAGGCGACGGGCTGGCTCGCTGGTGCACGAGACGGAGTGGTGGGGAAAAGTCTGGCGCTGCTGCACAAGCGACCGGAGCACGCGTGGACCATCGCCGAGCTCGCCAAGACCGTCGGCGTCTCTCGTTCCGCGCTCGTCGCGCGTTTCAGCCGCTATCTGTCCGATCCGCCGATGGCGTACTTGACCGGATGGCGATTGCGTCTCGCCGCCCAGGCACTGGCATCGTCTGCGAAGACCGTCGCGGATGTTGCGGCCGCCGTGGGCTACGAGTCTGAGGCCGCGTTCAATCGGGCGTTCAAGCGTCTGTTCGGCGTCCCACCGGCGCGGTATCGACGCGAACATCGGATCGAATCATGAATCGAGCTCTCGTCACGGGTGCCGCTCCCGGCACCATCGGCCGCGAGGTTGTCAGGCAACTAGTCGCCACGGCCACTCCCATGGTCGAACATCAGCACGTTCTGAAACTGTGGGAGAGGAACGTGGTGGCGGCCTGGTGATCGACCGTATCGAGTAAAGAGGCGACGGGTTCTCCAGCTGGGCCGCGTTGAGACGTCGCCCCGGCCTCCGCTTGACGGAGTCGGACCGGTCCACTATCATCGACATGTCGATTATAGACATGTCTAACGCCAAATTCGGGTCGCGGCTCAAACAGGACGTTCCTCGCGGCACGCTCGATCTGTTGATCCTCCGCACGCTCGGCACCATGGGCGTGCTCCATGGCTACGCCATCGCCCGGCGTATCGAGCAGGTTGCCGGTGGCGAGCTCCGTTTGAGTCAGGGCTCCATCTATCCAGCGCTCGTTCGTCTTCAGCAACAGGGTTGGATTCGGACGGAGTGGGGAACGTCCGAGACCAACCGCACGGTGAAGTTCTACGAGCTCACGAAACTCGGGATGAAGCAGCTCGACATCGAGATCGCCGGGTGGCAGAAGTCGACGGCGCTCGTCGCGCGCTTCCTGAAGGCTGGGCCGTGAGGCGCGCCTGGCAGCGCGTACTGGCGCTCGTCCATCGCGACCGAATCGATCGCGAACTCGATGACGAAGTGCGGGCCCATCTCGAGCTGGCCGAGCGCGACGCGCGTTCAGCGGGTCTCTCGCCCGAAGACGCCCGTCGTGACGCGCTGCGCCGTTTCGGCGCCATCGCGTCGATGAAAGAGGTACACCGCGACGAGCGCGGCGTGCCCGCGCTCGAGCATCTCGTCCGCGACATCCGGTACGGCCTGCGTGCGATGCGCCGCAACCCTGGCTTCGCCATCGTCACGGTGCTCACGCTCACGCTCGGCATCGGCGCCAACACCGCGATCTTCAGCGTCGTCAATGCCGTGCTCCTCCGCCCGCTGCCCTATCGCGACGCCGATCGGCTCGTGACGATCGCCTCGAGCGACGTCGGCAGACGCGGAGCGGCCATGGCGCTGTCGTATCCCGACTATCAGGACATCGCAAAACTGACCAACGCGGTCGCCGATATCGCCGCCTACTCGAACGACCGCTACAACCTGACCAATACCGGCGCGCCGCGCGAAGTGCGAGTCACCCGCACGACGCCGAATCTGCTCGCGGTGCTCGGGGTGTCGCCCCTGATCGGACGGGACTTCGCCATGGGGGAGAGCTATGCTCCCTTCGCGATCATCTCGCACGCGCTATGGCTCTCGGATTTCGGCGGCGACGAGAGCGCGCTTGGTCGGATGGTGTCTCTGGACGGCCAGCATTTCACGATCATCGGCGTGATGCCGTCGAACTTCGCGTTTCCCGACACGAGCACGGGTGTGTGGATTCCGATCTCGTGGGCAGTTGCCGGCGCGCCCGCGATGACCGAGATGCGAATGTACCGAGCTTTTTCGACGGTGGCTCGCCTCGCGCAGGGCGGATCGCTCGAGACGCTCGGGGCCGATCTGGATGTCCTCGGCGGCCGCGTCACGGCGTCGGGGGAGGCGACGTCGAAGTCCGGAACCGGAGAGAGCTTCACCGCAACGCTCCTGCGCGATCGAATCGAAGGGAGCGCGCGGCAGCCGCTGCTGATTCTGATGGGCGCCGTCGTGCTGGTGCTGCTCATCGCGTGCGTCAACGCGGCGAATCTGCTCGTTGCGCGCGCCAACGCCCGTGAGAAGGAATTTGCGGTGCGCCGCGCAATCGGCGCGGGCCGCTGGGCGATCGTGCGGCAGCTGCTCGTCGAAAGCGTCGTGCTCGCGCTCGGCGCCGCGACCCTCGGTCTTGCGCTCGCAGCCGTTGGCCTCCATTTGCTCGCCGCGCGGCTGCCGCAGGGCTACGTCGCCGATATCGACGCGCCCGTGCTCGTCTTTACGAGCGTCCTCGCCGTGGCGACAGGGCTCGCCTTCGGCGTCGTGCCGGCGCTCCGCGCCTCGGCGCCCACACTCGAGCGGTCGCTGCGCGACAGCGCTGGCGGGACCGCCGGCCAGTCGCACCGCCTAACCCGCAACGCGCTCATCGTGAGCGAGGTCGCGTTGGCACTGGTGCTGCTGGTTGGCTCCGCCCTTCTCGTCCGCAGCTTCATCGGTGTGACCACGATCGACCCCGGATTCGATCCGCAAGGACTCCTCGCGGCACGGATTCGGCTCAGCCCGGAGCGTTACGCCACGCTCCGCCAGAAGCGCACCTTCTTCGACGACGTCGTCCAGCGCCTGCAGACGCAGCCGGGAGTCAGCGCCGTCACCGTCGCCGACGGCCTGCCGCTCTCCGGCGTGATCAACAAAGTCGGTATGAATCCCCACTCGATTCGACGCGACGACCCGGACACGTTCCTCAAGATCACCGCGGTCGACGTCGGTTCCGGCTTCTTCTCCGCGATGCACATACCGATTCTTCAGGGGCGCGCCATCATCGCCGACGATGAACGGGCGGGCGCCGCGCCGGTCTGCGTGGTGAGCAAGGCGCTCGCCGATCGCCTGTGGCCTGGCCAGAATGCGATCGGTCAGGTTGGACTGGGACGATATGACGACACGAAGGTCGTGGGCATCGCAGGCGACGTCCGCGCCGAATCGCTCGAGCATGAGGCCGGCCCGGCCATCTACGTCCCCGCCGCGCAGGACGACCATGACTGGTCGTACGAGCAGATGTGGGTTGTGGTCCGCTCGGCGCATCCGCTGCGCGTTGTTCCAGCGCTCACGCAGATGGTGCGGGGCGAGGATCCGACCCAGCCCATCGCGAGCGTCTCGACCTACGACGCGATCATTGCGCAGCACTACGCGAGTCTCCGCCTCGTGATGGGGCTCATGACGCTCTTCGCCGGGCTCGCGCTGGTCCTCGCGGTAATCGGCATCGCGGGGGTGACGGCCTACGCCGTCTCGCAGCGCACGCGGGAGCTCGGCATCCGCATCGCGCTCGGGGCCCAGGCGATCGACGTGCTCGCGCTCTTGCTGCGCGAGACAGCGGTACTGGTCGCGGCCGGGCTCGGCATCGGGCTCGCCGCCGCGCTCGAAGCGACGCAGACTCTGCGGTCGCTCTTGTACGGCGTCGTGAGCACCGATCCCGTCACGTATGGCGGAGCGGCCCTGGCGCTCGGACTTGTCGCGTTGCTCGCATGCTACGTTCCGGCGCGGCGGGCGACTCGACTAGATCCAATCGTGGTGCTGCGCACGGAATGACATCATCGACCATTGCCGAATCTGCATAGCCCCCGCGGCATCTCCTCAGTATTGTGAGCCGCTCGAGTAGACTGCGGGGGCGAGAACGAAGAATCGACCTGCGTTCAGACGCTGTCCCGAGCGACGCCGGCCGCATGTGAAACCAGCCACTGAAGTCCCTCCGGCTCAGGGTGTCCCGCAGCGGAGATCCCTGTTCGCCGAGCGTGCGGCCTGGACCGTAGGCCTCGCCGCCATCGCGATCTGCTCGGCAGCCTACCTGACGGGCGAGGTGGGCGCCCGGCGAGATCTGGCGCGTTTCGAAACAAGCAAGGTCGCGAGTGTCCAGCGGTCCGCCGTTCTTCCGTCCACGCCACGCCCCGACCTCAGCCTGTGGGACGTGAAACGGATTAGCGAATGGCGCGCGGCCTTGACGCAACCCGCGCCGGCGCCACTCGGCATCCTGCGCATTTCCAAGATCGGACTCGAAGTCGCGGTGTTGCCGGGAACCGACGATTTCGTCCTGAACCGCGCGGTCGGGCATATCGAAGACACGGCCTTGCCGGGTGCCAACGGCAATGCGGGAATCGCGGGCCACCGGGACGGGTTCTTCAGGGCGCTGAAGGACGTCTTACGAGGCGATACGATCGAGCTCGAGACGCTCGACGGGCGCCAGTCATATCGTGTCGAACGGACGTGGATCGTCGATCCGGAGGACGTCTCGGTGCTCGACCCCACGCCCGTCCGCTCCCTGACGCTGGTCACCTGCTACCCGTTCTATTACGTCGGTCCAGCGCCGGAGCGGTTCATCGTCCGTGCGGTCGCCAGCGATACGGACGTTCCGCTGACCGGACGCTGAAGAACAACCGTGCAGTCGTCACTCGGTCTCGAAATGGAAAGGAGCGCACTATGATTCGCGCACTCGGTGGTGTGATTCTGGTTGGTGTAGCCCTCGCGGGCGCGGCCAGTGCCGCGTTGGCGCAGCAGTCGACCTCCACAACCTCGAAGCAGACGAAGGCGTTCGAAGTCATCGCGGTGAATGGCAATGACCTGATCGTCAAGCTGCCGGAAGGGACCCGGGAGATGAAGGTGCCGGACGATTTCCGGTTCAACGTCGACGGCCGTGACCTCTCGGTCCACGACCTGAAACCCGGCATGAAGGGCACCGCGATGGTCACGACGAAAACGACGGTGACGCCCGTCTCCGTGACCGAGGTCAAGAATGGAACCGTCATGCAGGCGTCTGGCTCGAGCATCGTCGTTCGCACGGCTGACGGAATCAAGATGTTTACCGAAGGGGACATCGCGAAGCGAGGTGTGCAAATCGTTCGTAATGGCGAGCCGGCGTCGCTCTCGGACTTTCATTCGGGCGATACCCTGACGGCGACTATCGTCACGACCAAGCCACCAAAGATCCTCACCGAAAAGCAGGTGCAGGCGACGCTTGCGCGCACTGGCGCGCCGACCGCGGCCTCGTCGGCCACGCCGGCGGGTGAGGCCCCTGGCGCGGCACGCGCCACGGCGGCGGGTGGCACCGGTTCGACGACGCGACGAAAACTGCCGAAGACCGCAGGCCCGCTGCCGCTGGTGGGATTCGCGGGTGCCGTGTCGCTCTCGCTGGCCGCCGCCCTGGCGGTGCGACGGCGCCGGTTCTCGCGCTGAACAGAGCGTCCTGCGCAACCAAATGGCTGGCGCCCATCGTCAACGGTGGGCGCCGGCATGACGCGTCCGAACGCGCCGCAGCTGACGACGAACGCGCGCGTGCGACTCGTTCCTGGTTCTCGAAGACGACGCTCCCGACCGCCCGACTCGCTATACCTCACGTGGCCGGAGTCGTCATCGCCGGTGGTAGATCTCTCCTGAGCCGTGCCGGTAGTTGACGCAACGATGCTGCAGCAGGTCGTGTGGAGTGATCACCCCAGGGACGCGCTGGTCGGGAAGAGGTTCCTTTCGGCAGGGCGCGAGGCGGCTCGGCGGAGGGTTCGTCAGCCAACGCCAACCGGATCAGCGGGCGATCGCCTGCGGGAGTCTGTTCAGTCCTTGACGGGCGTCCAGGTTGCGTCTGGGTTGTAGCGTTCCATCTGCTTGAACGCGTCCAGTGTCGAGTCACCGAAGTCCTTCTCGTAGACGACACCGTCGTTGCCGACCATGAACGTCTTGACCCCGCTGACCGCGTATTCGGCCGGCGCCGCCACGAGCGCAAAGCCACCGATCATCGCGCCTTCGATGACGTAATCCATCTCGCCCAGCGGCCCGGCCGCGCCCTGCCCCTTGAGTATCTTGAAGTAGTAGCCGTGATACGGCTGGCCCGCGGCGTACCCCTTGTCGATCGCGGCCGCGATGCTCTGACCGATTGGCCCCTCCCAGGCGCCGTCCGGCGTCTGCCAAGCGAGCCCGTCCTGTTTGCCCGGCGTGCTGATCACGCGCTGCGCGTACTGGATCACCTCCGAGCCGTCGTGCTTCTGGAGCGCATAGGTTTCCTGCGCTTCGACGAAGCCGTCGCAAATCTCGATGGCGTCGAGCTCGTTGCCGCCGATGCGGCGATACGTCAGTTCCTGGACGCCGGCGGCCGTGTCGAATTGCCAGGCGCCGTTCTTCCTGACGAGCGGCACCGCAAACGGCCAATCCTCGGCGCCGACCAGGATGGCCGCGTGGTTCCGATTCCTGGGATCGATCGAGACGGATTTCTTCTCGTGCGCCAGCGCGGCGAACGTTTGTGCGATGTCTTGATCGTGGGGGGGCTCCGCCGTCACCAGGATTTTGCTGCCGTCCGGTCCGAAGAGCTGCTCGATGGCCACGACATCGAATTTCTCCGCGGCGCTGATCAGCGCGTTCATCGCCTGTTCGGGCGTGGCAAACGTCTTGACGTGCGCGGTCGAAGCGGGCGGCGGCGCCTGCCCGGCCGAAAGGACTGCGGCAGACGGCGCGCCGCAGAGCCACGAGGTTACGACGATGGCGGTGGTCACGGCTCTCGCGTTCATGTCCTACCTCCTTCTCCCACCGCCGCCGCCGCCGCGCGCGCCCATGCTGGAGGCACCGCGGCTGCTGCTCGAACGCGCGCGGGATCCGTCGTAGCCGCCGGGATTGCCGCTGCCCATAGCGTTGCGGCTGTTGCCTGGACGCGACATGTCGCGGTTGCCGATGCGATCCGCGCTGCCGGCGCCGGGCGCGCGGTTGCTGCTGGCGCCGGGCGCGCGGTTGCCGCTGCCCGCGTTGGGAGCCGACGGACGAGTGCCGGAGGCTGAACCGCCGCGGCTCGCGCCTCCGCTCGGCGACGGCCTCGCCGCAGTGCGATTGCCGGTCTGTGCGTTGCCGCCCTGACGGGCTCCTTGTTGCCGTGCCGTCGACTGCCGGCTGGACAGCGAATCGCCGCGTGCATTGCCGCCAAACCGGTCCGCGGTGGCGCGATCGCCGTACGGCGTGCCGCCGCGATGCTGCGGATTGTGCTGCCACTTGTTGCCCGCCGCGCCACGGTTCCCGTTGATCTGGTTTCGATTGCCGCCGTTGATGTTCGTGTTCCGGTTGAAGTTGCGATTGAAATTGTTGTTGATGTTGATGTCGATGTCGTTGTGCCCCCAGCCGGCGTGCCAACCCCAGCCGCCGCCGCCCCAGAACGCGCCCATGGCGAAACCGACTCCCCAGGAAATGGCGACCCCTGCCGCGTAATAGCCCGGGGGCGGATAGTAAATCGGCGGATACGGATAGTAGGGATACACCGGCGGTCCCCACACGACGACCGGGTTGTAGCTCGGAACGTAGACGATCTGCGGATTGGTCTGTTGGATGACGACCACCTGCTTTTGCTCGATCACCTGTGTTTCGACTTTGACCTGCTCGCTCGAGGTGAGCGTGCCCTTGTCCTGCGCCTTCTTGCGCATCCGCTGAACCGCGTCCATGACGTCGCTCTGCTGCGCCAGAAAGGCGTTTCCGAGATCCGCGGTCCATTGAATGTCGGCGGCCAGCCGCTTGACCAGGTCGGGCAGGCCGGCCAGCGCCTGCACGCTGGGATCCCACGGCTGTTTCAGCATGGCGTCGGCGAGCGCCTTGTCTTTCACGGAAGGGTTCTTCTGCATCCACTGCTGGAGCTGCATGATTTCGAGCGGATAGGTCGAGGCGGCGAGTACCTGCGCCAGCATCGGATCGGGATAGAGCGCGATCGGCGCCACGAGGGAATCCAGTTGATCGGCAGAGATCTTCTGAGCCGCCTGGGCCGATCCCGTCGCCGCCGACTGCGTGACGCGTCCAGCCGGCGCGGCGGACAGCGTCGACGCCGCGCAGAACATCACGAGGATGATCCGAGACGACAGACGAGCTGATTCTGATCCGACAAGCGTCCCCTGCATGCCTGGCCTCTCAATGTGTGACAGGTCACCCACCCGCGCTGATCGCTGCAGTTTCATCGCCAGCCCGTTGCCCCTTCGAGCCGTGGTCCTGCCGGGAGGCGTGCGCGGCGGAAAACGCGTTCACTCTGCGACTTTGCCGCCGCCCCGCCACTTCGCTCACTTGATGGCGGCGGCGGCCGGGACGCCGCCCGTCTCCTTGCGGCCGGAGGAGGCTCCGGCGGGACGGAGCCGGGTCGCCTTTGACAAAATCGTGAGGGGCGACTGATGGCCGATCGAGCTCGGCCGATCGACGGGCATCGAGGGGCGGCACCAGCGACAAGTGCGCGGCGCCGGCGGCGGATCCAGTGTCCGCGTCTCTTGATACAGTCCGGTCATGGCAGGAAACCCCCAGCTCGCGTTTGCGACCTATCCAAGCCTCCACGACGCCAGCGTCATCGTCACCGGCGGAGCGTCAGGGATCGGCATGGAGATCGTCCGCGCCTTCGCCGGCCAGCGGTCGCGCGTCGGGATCCTCGATTTCGACGCTGAACACGGCGCAGCGCTGGCAACGGAGTTGACGGCGGGCGGCGCCCGCGTCCGGTTCGAAGCGTGCGACCTGCGCGACGTCGACGCGCTGCGGCGAGCCGTCGCCGCGGTCGCGGCGACGCACGGTCCGCCGACCGTGCTCGTCAACAACGCCGCGCGCGACGATCGCCATCGCTGGGAGGAGGTGACACCCGAGTTCTTCGACGAACGCATCGCCAGCAACCTGCGCCACATGTTCTTCGCGATCCAGGCGGTGGCGCCAGGGATGATCGCGGCCGGCGGCGGCTCGATCGTCAACCTGGGATCCGACTCGTGGTGGCGCGCCGGCGGCGGGTTCCCGGCCTACACGACGGCGAAAGCGGCCGTGCACGGGCTGACCCGCGGAATGGCACGCGACCTCGGGCCTCACCGGATCCGCGTGAACACGCTCGTGCCCGGCTGGACGATGACGGAGCGCCAGAAGCAGCTCTGGGTGACGCCCGAGAAGCTGGCGGCGCAGCTCGCCGCGCAGTGCCTGAAAGACCCGATCGAGCCGGTCTACGTCGCGCGCATGGCACTCTTTCTCGCGTCGGACGACTCGGCCATGTGCACGGCGAGCAACTACATGGTGGAAGCAGGTTCCATCTAATATCCGAGAGGCTTCGCCCCTCGGACTCCCCTACACCGTCACTCGCTCGGCGCTCCGCCGCCTCCCTCCGTGCCGGTGGCTCGCGGCGCTGCGCGCGCTCGCGTCGTCGTTCGACGCTCCGTCTACCATCCAAGAGGCTTCGCCCCTCGGACTCCCCTACACCGTCACTCGCTCGGCGCTCCGCCGCCTCCCTCCGTGCCGGTGGCTCGCGGCGCTGCGCGCGCTCGCGTCGTCGTCCGCTCTCTTTGCCACGAGGTAATCGCCGACGCCAACGCCCTCGAGGCCCAACTATTCAGAATCGGCAGACCGCCGCATCTGGTAGGCTTCGCCTGACGAGCGGAGGACGCATGGCCAGAACACGAGTGGGTCGACGGGACTTTGTGAAGAACCTCGCCGCGACCGCGGCCGCGGCATCGGCGTTTCCGGCCGCGGCTGCCGGCTTGTCGCGCACGATCGAGTCGCCCCAGGGATCGGGCGGCGCCGGTCAGACGCCGTCGAAGCCGCGGATCCGCTTCTCGGTCATCGGCGTCAACCACGACCACATCTACGGCATGACCAACGCGGTCACCCGCGGCGGTGGTGAGCTGGTCGCTGTCTACGCGAAGGAGCCGGAGCTGGCCGCGGCGTATGCGAAGCGCTTCCCGCAAGCGAAAATCGCGCGCAGCGAGCAGGAGGTCCTCGACAGCGATGTACAGCTCGTGCTGAGCGCCGCAATCCCTGACGAGCGGGCGCCGATCGGCGTCCGCGTCATGCAGCACGGCAAGGACTACCTGTCCGACAAGCCCGGCATCACCACGCTCGAGCAGCTGGCCGAGGCGCGGCGCGTGCAAGCGGAGACCAAGCGCATCTACTCGATCCTGTACAGCGAGCGCCACGAAGTACGCGCCGCCGTCAGAGCCGGCGACCTCGTGCAGGCGGGTGCGATTGGCCGCGTCATCCAGACGGTCAACCTCGCGCCGCACCGCATCGGCAACGTCGCCGGCGGCGCGCGGCCCGAGTGGTTCTGGCACAAGGCGCGCTACGGCGGGATC